>NZ_CP099976.1 GCF_024137965.1 Halomonas sp. Y3 | reverse complement strand
TGTGGTTACAGGATTGAGATGACGCCATCGGCCCCAATACGTTGCCATGGCAGGCCCTGAACGAGGGCGGATAACTGTTCTTCGGTCAGACATAACTGTTTGCCTCGCCAGGATTCGCCCCAGTGGAACTTGCCCCGGTTTAGACGACGGGCACACAGCCAGATGCCGAGGCCATCATGGATCAGCACCTTCATCCGGTTGCCTCGCTTGTTGGCAAACAGGTAGGCGCAATGGGGTCTGGCCGAACCGAAGACCTGAACGACTCGTGCCAGAGCTTTATCCGGTCCCGCCCGCATGTCCAGCGGTTCGGTGGCCAGCCAGATCTCATCAATGCGGATCATCCCAACAGATCCCGCAACAAGGCGGCACACTGGTGGGCCTGCTCCGCAGGCCACTCCACGACAACCGCGCCACTGGCGCGGGGAATCTCGATGCGGATGGTGCTACGCTTGTCCGAGACCGAGTGGTGGCTCCGTGCTGAAGTTGCTGCTGGCAGATTGACCGGCACGAACTCCGGCGTTGTCGCTGGTGCTTTAGGCACTCGTCGCGCCTCCTTGATCCAGCGTCGGACCATGTTGGCGTTGAGGCCATTACACAGAGCGATCCGGGAGACGGATGCGCCCGGATCTCGGCACTGGGCGACAATCCCGGCTTTGAATTCCCGGGAAAACCGGCGACGGCGTTGGCAGGGTTTGGTTACGCTTAATTCGTTCATGTTAAGTGTCCACTAGAAAATAAGTGGACACTATCCTGACGACGGCAGCGCCAGGCTCAAGATGGGATCACCGGACGCTTACCGTGCTTTTAATATCGTGCTTTCACCTGCACTATTGGGCGCACTCTGGCGGTTTGGCTAGCTCCGCAACGAGATCCGCCATCTGAGCTTTGCTGCCTTTGCCGGCACGGGCATAGAACGTCACCGCATCGGTCTCTTGGTCAAATTTTACTCGGTAGTCAGGCAGCTCATTGGCTTTGACCAACACTTTGATTGCCGCTCGGAAGTTGCGCAGCGTGTCTGAGCTGCCACTCTTCTCATAGAGGGCCTTGAGACCTACACGCCACCGTGACTGCTGGCCACAGTGCTTGCGGGCAAGCTCGTAAATCCGCCTATCTAGCGGCTTGCGTAGCCGAAAGTAGTCTCGGCTTATGGTCAACACCTGAAAAGCCTGAACTGAACGCCACAACCATTCAGGGAGACGCACCTCAACAGCGACCATCCGATCACCTGGGCCACGCTCGATGACGCGCCACGAGTCAACCAAACCAAAACCACGCCGCTCGCGGTAGCCGTCCACCTCGATGTTGGTTTCGATAGTGGTACTACGTAACCTCGAAAGCGCGTCTCCCATGCGCTGGTAGGCTCGCCCACTGGTGTCGCGGTTGGTTGTCACGAGAAAATCATAGGCCGTAAAGCGTACAACCGGCCCCACATCCTCGCGGCCTCTGTTCATCGCCTCTACAAGTTGGCTGATGCAGTAGATCCACACGTCCTTATCATGAATCGTTGCACAGCCAGCTTGACCTGGCATCACAGTTACAGTGATGCCATTGCGCGCGTAGGTACGCCTTCGTGTATCGCCCGACTTCAAAGCGAACAACGGATGCTCCATGCTCCCGAGGTCGTCCTTGGGGCTCGCCTCCAGCATGTCTGCAATGAAGAAATCGTGCTGGACATGACGCTCGGGAGCCAGTGTGGAGCGGGTGCGTTTCGAGCCCTTGCCAGGGGCTGGAAAGAGACGTGCGGTAGCTTCTGCCCAGGTTTCCCCAGCTCTGGCGTTGTCCTCGATGAATTTCTGGCGATCCTCGCTCATGCCCTGCCCCCGATCACTCTTTGATGAGGCCATGCTCAACAGCACGGTAAATTGCCATATTGATGATCGCGGCACGGGACTGGCCTAGTTCTGCGGCTAGCTCGTCTACCCTCTCCAACAGTGAGGGTGTGATCGTAAGGCTGATCTGTCGCTTATTGCCTTTTTTCACCCCCTTCGGCTTGGTCTCCGAGTCCGGTGCACCAGAGATGAAAGACTCCGCTGTCTGTGAGGGCTTTGCCTTCGGCTTTGTAATAGCCATAAACACTACCTTTTATATAAAAAGAATATCATTTTAATATTAAAAAAGGGCTTTAACAAGTGCATCCAACTCAGCTACTGCCTTCCTGTCTACCGGCTTAATTTCTTGCACGGACAGCCCCGCTCCTGTCGCGTTGGCAAACGCTTTACGCCTCCGTATCGGCGTTGCCAAATACTCGAACTGTGGTATCTCGGCAACCGCCTCTGCTGCTTCAGCATTGTCCATTGAGTTACTGCCGGGATCAGCGAGGTTCAGTACAGCGACAGACCGTAATCCATCTCTGACGCTACGAGCTTCATCTACCAAAGACGCCATATCCTCTAACGCCCACACGTCATATGAGCGAGGGGCGAAGGGCACCAACAACACATCACTCAACACCAAAGCAGCTCGTAGAGCCGTGGAATCACGACCACCTGCATCAATGATGACATCATCGAATTTGGCCACCTGCTGCTGTACCTGGCTTCGCAGAGTCGGGCCATCCGGATATGTTGCACAAGCAATACCCGGGCTGACCCCACTCTCTGCACGAATGCTGATAGCGGTCTGTGCTGTGCCTTGCCGATCGCCATCGATCAGCCAAACGTCGCGCCCAGATAAGGCTCGGGAAATCGCCAGGCTCACGGCAAGAGTAGTCTTACCAACCCCTCCCTTCGTGTTGCCTACAGTGATGATCATAAAGCACCTTTTTTAATATTAAAAGCATATCAAATATACGTCCTATCAAGCCGCTTTGTCAATTCTTTGCTGTGCCAGAGCATCATGCCCAAGGGCTGGGTCTCTGTAGGTCTTCAGGAATAGATAGGGGTAGAGGTGACGCTAAGCTGCCTATCCGCCCCCTATAGTTCTTCGCGCCCCACAGCCGGCGCCTCTAGCCAGGCTCGTAGCCCTTCCAACTCGGGAGCGTGGGGGTCGCATTGGGCCAGTAGCTGCTCGAGCTGGGGGTGGTTCACGGCCTTGGCCAGCCCTTCGCGCTCCAGGGAGGCATTCAGCGTCACCCGGCTGACCCCGAAGTGCTTGGCCACTTCGGTCTTGGTGATCTCTGGGTCGGCCAGCATCGCCGCCGCCTTGCGCACGTCTGCGGCCGACATGACCGGACGGCGCCCTCCCTTGCGGCCGCGGGCTCTGGCCGCCGCCAGGCCGGCCAGGGTCCGTTCCCGGATCAGGCTGTGCTCGAACTCCGCCAGGGCGCCGAAGATGTGGAACACCAGCTTGCCACCGGCACTGGTGGTATCGATCGCCTCGGTGAGCGACCGGAAGCCCACACCGCGCTCGTTCAGCTCGTGAATCAGCTCCACCAGGTCCCTGAGCGAGCGAGCCAGTCGATCGAGCTTCCACACCACCAAGGTGTCGCCGTCGCGTAGGGTGCGCAGGCAGGCCTGCAGCTCGGGACGCTCTCGCTTGGTGCCGGTGACACGTTCCTCGAAGACCTGCTCACAGCCAGCCTCCTCGAGGGCGTCACGCTGCAGCTGGGGGTTCTGGTCCTGGGTGCTGACGCGGGCGTAGCCGATGATCATGCGCCACCTCCCAGCGTGGCCGTGTCATCCTCGAGGCCCAATGCCTCCCAGTCCTCGACGTCCACCGGCTCTAACGGCGTACGGTACTCACGCACCGAGGCCCTTAAGCGCTCCAGAGAACCGTTATCGGCAGCCCTGATCGCCTGTTCCTCACTTGCTTCTTTCATCGTGCCCCCTTGTCACCAACCAACTCTCAGCCGCGCCCTCAACGGGTGCGGATCAGGTATGAACTCCATGCTCGATCCGGCCTATTAGGTCCAGCACCTGCTGAGGGTCTGCCCGCATCACATCGACGGGGCGCTTCCCTCCAAGCCCCATGACCTCTTGATGCAACCAACGCTCCGCCGCGGTGCGATCCCCTTCAAACAACCCGATAGCCGCCCGCCAGACGGCGCCGGCATGGCGCCCTTCTGGGTCAATGGTTTTGGGCATTGGCAGCCACTCATGCGGCGTATCGCTTCGCTTGGTCATCACCGCCTCCACTGATCAATGGAAAACACTCGTTTTCTTCACATAGATATGTTTACGGCATTTCTTTACGCAAAACCACCGAAAAACGCCGCCCTGGAGACCAGGGCGGCGCATGTAAAGAAAACGACCATATTCTTAGCGCTCTTGGCGATTGCCCACGCGGATACTCTGACATTGGTTGTCAGTGGTCGATATACAACAGGATGGGGGTGATAGAGGTCAGCAACCCCTACATATAGTAGATAGGGTTGATGCTTGCCCCGAGTGGTGGCATCATCTCTTGTGGGATTAGTTTTTCGAACAGAAAAACGAAACCAACCACCTCGGCAAAGGTGGTTAGCAAGATAGGCAGTATCGGTAAACGCGTGTGTTAGCAGTGTGCAGCTGCCTCACGCTGCCTAGTTTGACCTGCCCTTAGGGGCGCGCATTATAAAGCACCTAAAGGAGGGCGTCTAGGTCTTCTCGAAATGCTGCGCACCACCCCTCTACGTGGAGGTGCAGCCATGAAAAGCAAGACTGTGCGCGTCATCGCATATCTTCGCTTTCGTCTCGGCCGCTGGGAGTACGTGGTAAGTCACTACCGCAGTCTCCCTAGCCGATAAACCCACTAGCCAGAGGCCCTTCGGGGCCTCTTTTTTGTGAGTCCTTCTCAACATACAACCTGGGTGCGGGGGAGTAAATACGGTAGTTGATGGGTGGTTATGGAGCGTTATGGGTACTTTACCCCCATCAACGTATGCACTGACACACGGCTAACCACCTCTCCACAGGCTACAGGAGGCTCTACAGCGCCCAATATGGGATATCCCATGTCTGAGGGTAGGCAGCAGCGTTCGCAGGCTTCCTGGGCCACTTCTGAGAACGAAGAAAAATTGTAGCTTTTTGTAAAAAACACCCAGAACTAGCCAAAACCTGGGTGTTCCTCGGCAGTACCAGCCGATTTGCGTAAATTAGCCCGTTGCGTACCAGGTGTCAGTCGTCTCCTCAAGCTCCGCCCGTCCCACGGCGGCGAGCGACAGCAGCCCCTCCTCGACGGACTTCCGCGGCTTGCGCTTGAACAGCTCGGCCAGACTCTCGACGGTGTGGGGGCGCTCGGCCAGGGCTTCGCGCAGCACCTTGAGCTGTTCGGGATGCGACTTGGGGAATGTCGTCTTGCCCTTGGCTGCCGGCGCGGCAGCCAAGGGCGCCTTGGCCTGCTCGGTGGCCAGCTCGGCACCGATCTGGGTGGCATCCGGTGCCTGGTAATCCGGTCGTAGCCAGCGAACCTTGCCCTGGGCCTCCTCCGCAGCACGCTGCTTGTTGAGTGCCACCAGCCGCATCAGTAGTTCTTCTTCGGCCTCGGCCTGGTCGGCGGGCTTATCCGGCAACGGTGTGGTCGCTCCAGGGCGACCTATCAGCTTTTCAGCGAGGTTTTGCCAGCCATAGGCCTCGAAAACGGCACGGTCCAGCTGATCGTGATCCTCGAGGAGCGTGCTGACCAGACCTTGCTGGTTGATGGCCTTCTCCTTGTCGGTCAGCTCCTCACCAGCCCGCAGCTTCTCCATCACGTTGTACATACCAGTCAACGTCAGCGAAGAGTGGGCTGCCTGCTGCCGTTTACGGTGGGCGTCGATACGCTCAGCAAGGGCTCCGACCTGGGTGGCCTGTTCGTCGTTGAGCGCAGGGAATGGAAAGGTCTCGAAACAACGGGTCTTGTTGTAGCGTGGATCATTTCCCATGCCCAGGCGCCCGCCAGCCGCAAGCGCCCAGGACACATGCACTCGACTAGAGAGCACGCCCAGCATCGCTGGATCCTCAACGGCGATATTGACCAGCATGTTATCCGGCAGGATCTCCTCACCCAAGAAGGTGAACAGCCGATGCTTGGTGGTCTCCACCGTGGCGATGTAGCGTTTCAGTCCAGCCAGCATTCCTCGAAGGTCTCCGCGTAGCCGCCTATGCAGCCACCACTTCTCTCTGAGCTTGGGGTCTCGATTGTGCTCCCTCTCAGGCTTCACACGCTCACGCACCCATTGATAGACCGCTGGAAAAGATTCGCGCACCTCCTCAGCCTCCCGGCCAAATAGGTCGATTACCTTCACCCCTCGGGGCTTCTGGGTCAGATCCCGGCCGTTGCGATAGTCTCGGATCACCCGCTCCAGCCCTTCCACCTCACCCAGCCCCAAGACTGCGGCTTCCTCCGGTGTCACGATGAAGCCAGAATTCCCAAGCTCAAAGCCTCGTTGGCTGATGCCCTCATTCGCCTGCAGAGACTCGGCACTGGCTACGTCTGCTCCGATAGTCAGGTCAGCAAACACCTTGCCGCTACGCTGGTTCAACTGCACTTCGCGGGCTTCACGGTCTTCACTAGAGACCTCCTTGGTCACCTGACGCAGCTGCCCCGGCTGCTCGCCGGCCACGCCTACCGTCATGGCGATGCGCACGGCCGCCCCATCGTTGCCATCCACCCAGGGGTGGTCGGGCACCGCGAAGGCCAGCGAGAGCGGATTCTTGGCATCGCCCAGGTGGGGCTCCAGGACGCGGCGGTTGAAGGTCTGGCGCAGACTGTTGGTGGTGATGAAACCGAAGCGCTGGGCCTGGCCATGGCACACCGTCTCGGCGGCGATGTGCCACCAGTACATCACGAAGTCGGCAGAGTCCGGCACCACGCCCTTGAACACCTGACGCACGGCATCGACATAGCCATCCCCCAGAGAGCGACGCATGGTCGAACCGCCGATGAACGGCGGGTTGCCCACGATATAGTCAGTCTCCGGCCACTCGGTCCGCCGCGGGTTGTGGTAGCGGTAGACAGTGGCCCGTCCGGTCTCGTCGGGGATCAATTCGCCGGTGGTGGGGCTCACCTTCATGGTGATGCCGTCCCAGATGGTCACTGGATCGCCGTTCTCGTCCAGCTCCGGCTCGCGGCTGTCGTATTCGATCAGCGCATCCCGGCATTCGATGTTCTTGAAGTCGCGCAGGATCGGCTCGGGTAGGTCGAGACGGTCGTTCAGGCGGTAGTGCCATTGCAGGTAGCCGATCCACAGCACCAGTTCGGCGATGGCCGCGGCCCGTGGGTTGATCTCCATGCCCAGGAACTGGTGCGGGTCGACGGTCAGGCCCTCGGTCTCGAGCATGCCTTGGCCCTGGCTCTGCTCGGCGATGAAGGCCAGCACCTCCCCCTCCAGGCGCTTCATGTGCTCCAGGGCGACGTAGAGGAAGTTGGCGGAACCACAGGCCGGGTCGAGCACCCGTGTCTGGCACAGGCGGTAGTGGAAGGCCTGCGCCTCTTGGAGTGCCTTGTCCGGCTTACCCTGGCGCAGCAGGGTCTCGGCCGCGGCACGCACGTCGCCCCACTGCTCGCGCAGCGGCTCGATCAGGGTCGGCATCACCAGACGCTCGACGTAGGCCCGCGGCGTGTAGTGGGCGCCCAGCTTGTGACGCTCCCGCGGGTCCAAGGCGCGTTCCAGCAACGTCCCGAAAATCGCCGGCTCCACGAACCGCCAATCGGCCTTGGCGGCATCGATCAGCAGCTGGACCTGCTCGACGGTCAGGGGGATGGGGTCGATGCCCTTGAACAGACCACCGTTGAAGCGCTTGATGGTCTGCATCAGGCGCTCGCTGTAGCCACCGGTGTTCATGGTCTCCCACAGCGCCTTCACGGCGTGGGGGAAGGCCTCGGGGTTGCGGTCCTTGATGTCGACCAACAGGTCATGGAAGGAGCCCTTGGGCAGCAGCTCCACATCCTCGGCAAACATGGTGAACAGGCAGCGCTTGAGGAAGTTGGCGACCCGCTCCACCTCGAAGCCGCTCTGCTCCAGGGACTTGGCCAGCTGCGCGAGGGTGGCGCTCACCTGCTTGGTGACCCGCGCCGCGTGCTTGCTGGGGTCCAGGCTGTGCGGGTCGAGCCACAGCCGGCGCAGGCGATCCTGCACCTCGGGCCGGTGCAGGTCGTCCAAGCGGATTTCATGGTGCCGCGGGTCGGGGTAGGCGACGTAGTTGCCGCCGGTGCGCGAGAACTCCGCGAACAGGTAGATGGCGTTGCCCACGTCGACCACCACCACGAAGGGCGGCCGGCCGTGCTCGACCTCCTCCAGGGGCAGGCCGCGCACGTAGCGCTCAGCCTGGCTCACCGCCGCATTGATGGCGTTCTGGTGGCTTTGGGTGGCCAGCGTCTTGCCAGTCTGCTTGCCCTCGAGCACGAAGCAATCACGCTTGTAGAGGTCGATGTAGCGCTTCTCGGTGGTGGAGTCGGCCCGCTGTGGGGCGATGAAGCGCTCAAAGACGTAGGCGTTGTGGTCGTTCTCGGCCTTGCCCGGGTCGGGCAGCGGCAGCTGCAGCAGCTCGCACAGCTCGCGCATGAACGACTGGAAGTTGGACTTCTCGCTGCCGTCATTGCCCTTCCAGCGGGCAACGAACTCAGTAACAGCGGCGGTATCGGCGATCGGCTTGGCGACGGCATCCATGCGTGGGGCTCCCTGGTACGGCGTGTTTTCGTTTTTCCTCATGGTATCACTGAGACCATCAGGGCTCGCCCTGCAACATCCCCTCTGGTCGCCGAGCCACGCCCATCGGCCATGACACGCGACAGCAGGGTCGCTATAATGTAGCTACAACGTAGCCACATTGAAGAGAGAGAGCCATGAGTGCTGATACCGTGGTGAGAGCCCGCATCGACAGCGAGACCAAAGAGCGTGCCACCGCCGCCCTGGAGGCCATGGGGCTGTCCGTGTCTGATGCCATTCGCTTGCTGATGCTGCGCATTGCAGACGAGAAGCGCCTGCCGTTTGCGGTGCAAGTGCCGAACGCCACCACCACCAAGGCTATGGCCGAGCTGGACGCCGGCAAGGGGAAGCGGTTCGACAACGCCGATGAGCTGTTTCAGGACCTGGGGATCTGATGCTGACCCCGGTCCGAACAAGCCAGTTCAAACGAGACGTGAAGCGGGTCCAGAAGCGCGGCAAGGACATGACCAAGCTGCGGACCCTGCTTGGGCTGCTAATTGAGCAGGCCCCTTTACCCGAGGCCTACCAGGACCACCCCTTGAGAGGGAACTGGAACGGCTATCGGGATGCGCATATTGAGCCCGACTGGCTACTTCTGTATCGCATCGTGGATGATGAACTGCACCTGTCCCGAACGGGCAGTCATGCCGACTTGTTCCGTGAATGAAGAACCGCGCCGGGTCTCGGAACGCCTCGTCACAGCAGGGAGCCGTGGTTTAGCCCCGTCCGCGAATTCGGTACGCAGTGCGTACCGAATTCGCTAGGAGGGCTCTGCAAGGCAGTGTTATGCCGAGAGCTCATGCTCGATGGCGGTGGCCACGAACTGATTGAGGCTCTGCCCCTTGGCCATGGCGGCATCGACGGCGCTCTTGTGCAGTTCCTCAGACAGGCGCACCTGGAGCGAGCCGGAATAGGACTTGGTGGGCTCGATACCACGCTCCTGGCACTCCTCGAGGAAGACGCGCAGCGACCCTCGGCCTTCCTCACGCAGCCTGGCCACGCTGTCGGCGTAGAAGTCGGCACCACCGTTCAGCCCGGTGAACTCACCGCGGAACACCTCGAGATCCGGATCGTACTGGATGACGGCGCGATAGCCGTCGATGACCATGATGTTATTCACGGTGTCTCTCCGTTCTCTCCCAACCACTTGCGGATGCTGCCCGCCGCGCCCGCAAAATCAAGATTATGGTTTGGGTTTCATCCCTGTACCCGGGATGGCAGTGGGCCAAACTTCAATGCATCGAGATCAGCACCGTCCTGGCGTGAGGATCTCGCGCTATCTGCGTCCGATGACCACTGGAGGAACCATGACCACCGAGAACGCCCCGGAGCAGCAGCACACTGGATTGGAGCCCGCGGAGTTCTGGGAACGCTATCGCGCGTCCCAAAGACCGGAGCTGGAAGTGCTAGGGCAGGCCGGCGGCTTCTGGTCGCTGATCCTCCACTCACCAGACGGCAGCACTGCAGTGATGACGGCCGCTGGAAGCAGGGCACCGAGGGCATGGGTGTCGGCTGACGCGCTTGCGGCGTACATCCTGGATTCGGTGCAGACCGAGGCAGTGCAGATCCGCTGGAACGTGTGCCAGCGGGACAGCTGACTAGCTGTAAACCACCATCAGTGCAACGCTCGTTCGCCCGAAAATCACGATTACGGCCCATATCGCTCGTTAGAGGCCATATCTAGGCCATCACTTGCTACTGCTCATCCAGTACGCTGCCCCAGCCACGACTAACGACTGGGGCAAAAGCGCACCCATGATAACCTAGGCGGGTTACTTGCAGGTGCCCTTATAGATATATGCCCCACTAGCATCCTCAGGCTCATCGACGGTATACCCATCAGCACAGATCCCCTGAGTGCCAACCCAGCTCCCTATCAGTTGGTCATGCACTTCGCGCCTTTCTTCTTCGCTATAGGTGGAGTAGACCATCTTTGAAACCACAAATTGGAAAGATGTCTCACCGTCAGGGGAACGCATGGTGCTTCCTGTGCCCTGGTGCAGGGCCATAGAAGCGCTAGGTGAAACCATGGTCATGGCACCTGGGGTGCACCCAGAAACGATAACAGCAAATCCAGCAGTAGCAGCAACCCGAGAAAATTTAGAAAGCATGATCAAAAACCCAAGGTATCAAGGAAGCAAGATCATGCATAGAAAACTAATGGAATGGAAGAAACGAGGGGAAAGTCAAGATTACGCGACGAAGCGCGATAGCAGCTGACCGAGGCCCGCAACCGCATGACCACCCTCGAGGAGCAGCGCGACGAGTACCGCGAGCGCCTGGCCGCCATGGAAAAGCAGCTCCAGGACGCCCAGCAACGCGCCCAGGAGGCCGAAAAAGGTCGGACCAAGGCCGAACTCTAGCGGCTCGTATGGAGGCTCTAGAGGCCGGGGAAAACAACAGCCAACGTCAGCGGCGTGCCGAGGAACAGCCCGGGTTGCCGTTCGACGAGTCCAAGTAACACCCGAGGAGGAGGCGAAAACGCCCCCTAGAGGGGCCTCAAAAGGCCGAAATTCAAGATTATGGCGCTTCTCTTGCGCTTTTTTGGCACATCTCAGGCGCTTTCCTGGCACCTCCAGACCGGCATGACATGACCACCGCCAGGGGCCCTATCATGCCGCAGCGACACTCTGCATCATGCCGCAGCGACACTCTGCATCATGCCGCAGCGACACTCTGCGTCGCATTAGCCCTACCCACCATGACGCCATCAGCACGCTCGCTACCGACAGCGCAGCACCACTCTTACTCGCTCGGCCCCTGGCCCTCTGGCACCTTCTCCGGCACATACTCCACCAGCTCTTCCACCTGGCAGTTGAAGTAGGCACAGAGCCGGCTCAGATTCTCGGTACTGGTGTTGTAGCCCCGCTGATTGATCATCTTAGACAGCGTCATCCGGTGGATACCCGCCGCACTGGCCACCTCACCGATGGTGATGCGCCGGTCCTCGGCAAATTCCTTCTTAGCCATCAACTCTTTGATTTTGAAGCGGATCATTCATTACCCCCACAGAACCATGCATCGAATGATACATAGAATCGACAAAAAGGGCTTGCCAAAACCAAGTTATGCCCCATAATGTCGATTATGAGCTTCATGTGAAGCTCATAATCGACACAAAGAGAGGGCATCACCATGCTGAACCTTCCCCAGGGCTCCCCCATTCACGCCGAAATCGAACGCCAGCACCGGCAGCACATCATTCGACGGCTCGCCCGCGCTGTGGCACAGGATCTGCAGCTGCGCCTGGAGGAACCCACCCTAGTTTTGGCCCCTCGCCTCGGCCAGCCAATCACACTGGGCAACCGCGACGCCCTGCAACAGTGGGTCACGGACACGCTGGTCGAGCTCGACCTGCCGATGGACAGCGACGCCCTGGAGCCGCTCTGCGAGCAATTGAACCGGATCCTGAGCGAGGTACACTGAAATGACGGAACAGACACCGCAGCCGGCACATCAGGGCACCTACCTCATCATTCACTGCTGGAAGCGCTATGAGGCGGAAAAAGCAGGCTGGTACCGGATCTTCGGAGCCGGGGGCCTCTGGAACACGTACCTCGAAGACAGACGATTCAGCCCAAGTGGTGACCGTCCTCCCTACGTCGGCCAGCTGCTGACCCAGGTCAGGCTATGGCCTCGGCAGGAAGAGCGGGCGATCACGCGCCGAATCGTCAACATCGTGTCATTCTCAGTACTCGAACCGGTACATCCGGGCATTCGACATGACGACCTTTACCCTAGTTGATTATCCAAGTCCCGGTCCTGCAGGCCCGTCCCCTGTCCCTGGGTGGACGGGCGGCTCGGTAGACAGAGACGAGCTATAACTGCTCCACATCGACTGAGACTGCGCCGCCTTTTCGCGTTCACGATCCTCCCACTCCCGCCTTTTCTGACGGGCCATCCAGGCCTCATAGGCCGTAGTCACCTGCGCAATTGTGTCTTCAAACCGTCCAGCAGCGTCGTGAGCGCGTCGACGCGCCCTGTCAGACGCTCGATCAGCTCGGCGTTCTGGCGATCGCTGTGTTCCAGCTCCCGACGCAATGCCCGGGTCTCGGCTTGCTGCTCGCTCAGCGCCGTCTGCAATCTCGCGAGCTCGGTTAATAGCCCACTGGCCAGCGACTCGGAATCGCGCTGCTGCTGCTCGAGCTGCGTTAAGAGCCGCGCTTCCAGCTCCGTCATCATCATTTACTCCGTCAGTTGCACTACCGGGTGATCGCCCCAAATGCCTATCCACCCCGCTCCGCGCTCCTGGATATCCGGGCTCACCCGGAGCCCCACCAGATAGGTCTGGTCGTTGATTTCTAGGATCTCGACGCCCTCGGGGAGCAGTCTCTGCGCCTGTTTGAGCTTCTCGTTTACGCTGTCCAGACGCTCCTTGCGGCTCTCGATCAGCCAGTCGGTCAGGTGCAGGCCGCTCGCTGTCACTCCGGCCACGGCCAGCATTATGGCGACGGTGATCGCCATCGACCGCGCCCAACTCCGAATCCCGCCCACCCGGGACAAACGCTCCGCCTGTGTCGCCGCAGCCGCGAGTTTCTGCTCGATGCCCTCGACCTGCTGCCGCTGTCGCGCCTCCGACTCGCTCAGTACCTGCTCCCAGCCAGAGATCCGCCGTGTCTGCTGCCGCTCGATCTGGCCCAGTGCCTCGGACAGCGCCGACCTCAGACGCTGGGTCTCGTCGTTGATAGCGGTCTCGGTGGTACTCAGCGCGTCGCTGAACTGCTGACGCCAATCGCTTTCGTGCTCGCTGCGCAGCTGCTGCATCAACTCGTCCAGACTGTGCAGCAACCGCTCGTTCAGCAGCGCCTGCCGCCGTTCCACCGGGGAAACGCTCGAGCTCACGCTGCTCCCACCATTCGATGCTCCAGTCGTCATGGAATAATGCTCCTCGCAGTCTGATGGTCTTTTTCATGCCGTGCGGCCGCACGCTCACATAGTCCCGCCCCGTGCGCGTGATCTCGCCCAGCTCGGCCAGCTCCCGGCGAATATCGTCAGCGGTGGTGATCAAGCCGCCGTCGACCAGGGCCTCGATATGCCCGGCCAGCTCCAGGCGGCTCCAGAGGTGTTGGCCGCGTTGTTGGGTCTCGTAGCCCGGCTGGACGGGGCGCGCTCGGTTCGGGTCATCGGGCCGCGCCCAGCCCTGGGCGTGGTTCCAGGTGTCTCGTAGCGGGTCGAATAGTCGCTCATGCCCTGGCGGGGCAATGTTCAATGCCCGCCCGGTGGTCAACTCGATACGGGCGGTCAGCGTGTGGATGTGCGGTGTGCCGTCGGCGGCGCGGTGCAAAACCGCGCAGGTGGCGTACTGGTCGGGCTCCAGGCCCGCGAATGCAGCCGACTCCCACTCCTCGATGACTTGGGCGATCTCGGCGGGAGAGGGGTTGTCCTCGGGTGCCCACGCGATGACGCCGGATGTATAGCGCCACTGGTGCGGACTGGCATCTGCCACCTGGGCGACCAGGTGTGGATCGCCGCGCAGCACCGTGACCTCAGCCCGCCGGTCACCGTTGTGGTCACGCTCCTGAAGCAGGTAGCGCACCGCGCCGGCGGTGCTGCCCTGGCCATGGCGCAAAAATTTGATATGCACGCTAACTCTCCTCGCCGAGGTCGTCGGGACCGTACCGGGGCAGTTCGGCGAGTCGGTGCAGCTCGCGCTGGATGGCGGCCAGCTCGGCGAGCAGCCGTAGATGGTCGCTGAGCGACAGACCAATGGAGTTCAGCACGCGAGCGATCTGATTCAGATTGCTACCGATGGCGGCCAGCTGTCGGAGCAGCTCGGGATCGGCGGTCAGGGTGCGGAGGCGTCGCTGTCGCCTAGGTTTCGCAGCCGGCACGGCATGACCACCATCGACGCGGCGGCGCACCCAATCACTCAGCGTGACCTCTGCCGCATCAGCCTGACGTCGCCAGGCAGTGGCCGTGTCGGCGGGCAGCCGCAGCGTCACTCGCTGGGTCAATGCCGTGGGTCGCCGGGAACGACGCTCAGCCATGGGTCACCCCCGTGGTAGCAGTTGGGGGGTCGAGGGGGCACAGCCCCCCGCCAGCCCCTGGCAGACAGAGACCGCGGAGCGAGTCGAGTGTCTGACAGGGTAGGCTGGCTCCCGAGTTAAAACGGCTAGCGTTGCTGGTATGAGTCTGCAATGGAAACTCCCTAGTAGAGTGGTCGGGGCTTCCTCTCTATAAGGGGCATGCGAGCAGCCAGGTCGAAACAGGGACTACAGGGACTGAGGATGAGAACGCCACCACACCAACATCAGCCAGGCTCAGCAGCGGATCTCATCCTCGACAGAGTCGAGCCCTGGGCCGGCTCACGAGAGGCTGCCGAGGCCTGGTACAGGGCATACCACATCGCGGCACTCGGGGGGCTAACCGCAGAGCACCTGGTCGCCGATGGCCGCGCCGCTGAAGTACTTCGCTACCTGGAGCATATCCGCGAGGGTGGTTTCTCCTGATCCGCCCAGGTAGACCACGACGAAGCATCGCGAGGCGGTAAGAGCAGCCGCTGCGACTAGCGACGCGCCTAACGCTTCGGAGGGTAAAGCCCGCCATGCGTACTAGTCGCAGGGCAGTCGCTTAGGAACTAGCGGCCCGTGTGGAAGCCCTGGAGGCGGAGGAAAACAACAGGCAGCGTCAGAGACGTGCAGAGGAACAACGGTGACTACCGTTCAGCGAGTCGGACTAACCGTAGGGAGGGGGGGCGTAACGCCCCCTGTAACCCCCAGCGGTCCCGCTGGAGGACGGTTGGCAGGCACCTAGGGGCACGGACCAGAGATCCGTTTCGCCAACGGTGCCGTCTGTACCGTGACAAGGCCCCTCCAGTCGCTGTCTTTCTGTTGACCAGAAAGGCCACACCCCTCGCGGGCTATTATCTGATATGGCTTCAAGTGTCACAGTGTCCCGGCTTTTTTCCACCGGTAGTACGTCCGCCTAGAAATGCCCAGAGCGGTCCAGGGCTGGCTCTCGGCCTCAGACCCTACTCGACGCACCTCCCCAGACCGTACACCGCCCTTGCGGCCTTGAGCGGCCTGCCAGGCGCTAAATGCAGCCGGGCTGAAGTGCCGGTGGGTATACCGAGCCACGCTTTTAGCCGAGGCCCGCACCTCACTTTCGGGGAGTGGCGTCTCGAAGTCGTTGTAGGCTCGTGCGCGTGCCAGCACCGCTTCGTGCCAGCGGTCGTAATCCGGCCAGCCCTGGCGGATCGCCTTGTAGGCCCAGCAACGCAGGCGGTCGAATAGGTTGCAGTTCCGGCCTAGCCCATAGTCCGGCAGCCGCTTACGGCGATCTCCGTAGGCGCTCAGGTCAAGCCAGCTATCCAGGTCGCCCAGTTCGTAGAGCCGGGGTTCCCATTCGGTGACACGCCAGTGCGGATGCAGCGGATTCTTGCAAATCAGGCCGGCATAGCCCTCATCGGCGGCCAGCAAGGTCATCAGCGCGCAATCCACAGCAGCGGCATAACGCAGCGGGCCAGATTTCGCGTCTGGTGCCGTTCTGACGCTGACCTGTAAACCGTAAATCAAATGTGCATGGCCGTTTTCGGGGCTCTGGACCACGATCGTCGGCGGGGGTGCGCTGCGGTCGCTCCAGTCTAGAGCGGCGCCGCTGCGGTCTACATCGTAGACCAGCCAATAGCGGTGCGTCGGGCCGTTGGGCTGGATGTACCGCGCACGTAGAGCCCTCTGTACATCGCGGATGCGTAGGCCCGTATCGAGATCATCGGTGTGGTAGGGCTTGCGAGGAAGCCTATGCCGAAACAGGTCTAGGGTTGTGCCTGGCTGCACTTGGCAGGCAGGGTCGGGGTGGGCCATAATTCCCTCACACGTTATGTGGCGCCCTCATCCCGATCATCCGCCAAGAGTCCCGGGGTGAGGGCGTTCTATTAAGCCCCCTATCTTGGGGGCTTCGTCGTTTTTATACGCGCGTGCTTCAACCCCGTCAAACATGTTAGTGACGCAAGCCATTGAATTAAAAGAAATTGTATCACAACATATCCACCTACTATCCCCCAGAAATTCCGTGTGGTCATATGGCGTTTCAGCAACCGATTTAGGCCATAGGCATCCTGCCTCTCAGCTCTTTCACCAGACCAACGGGGTGGGCTGGATCCCCGTGGACCAAGCCTCAGCGAGTAGAGGAGAACATTCATGACCGCCTTCAGCTGGATGATCGTCGCCTTCGCCCTGTTCATGGCCAGCGTGAGCCTGTTTGCCTACGTGCAGATCAAGCGTCACGCCCACCAGAACCGCCAGCGGCGCCTGGCCCGCGAGCGTGATGTCATCGTGCAGCAGTACCAGCAGACGCCCTGATCCCGGCCCGAGTCCCCTCACCAGGCAAGCCGCCCGACACTCGCCCCCCGCTACGGCGGGGTTTTTCGTGCCTGGCCGCCCGAAAACCGCGGCGGCGCCGGGATATTTCATAGCGCAGTGATATTTTGTATTGTATTTTGTACCGTATAACATATAATATGAAATACGAATTACGATACAGCCGCGGAGAGTACGATATGGCACGCACCGGGATCACCTACGAGCAGGTCGCCACCGTCGCCGACGCCCTGGTGGGGCAGGGCGAGAAACCCAGCATCCAGCGCATCCGCGAGCAGCTAGGCACCGGCAGTCCCAACACCATCCACCGCCACCTCAAGGCCTGGCGGGCCACCCAGGCGCCGGCCGAACGCCGCGCCGCCCGCCTGCCTGACGAGTTGGCCGCCGCCCTGGCCGAGGAGATCGAGCGGCAGGCCGCCGCCGCCCGCGCCGAAGCCGAGGAGAGCGCCCTGGAGGCCCAGCACACCGCCGATGAGCTGTCGGCCACCGGCGAGCAGTTGGAGGAGCAGGTCGAAGCCCTGAGTGACCAGGTCGAGGCCTTGGAGAGCGAGCGCGACCGGGTCACCGGCGAGCGCGACGAGGCGCGCAGCGCCGTGGCCGAGTTCCGCGAGCGGGTGAAGGAGCTGGAGGCACAGCGCGACGAGGCTCGTCAGCAGCTGGCCGAGGCCCGCAACCGGGTGACCACCCTCGAGGAGCAGCGCAACGAGGAGCGCCAGGCCCGTATCGAGGCACAGCGTGAGGCCAAGCAAGCTGATCAGGCCCGCATCGAGGCCGAGCGCGCCCTGGCGGTGGCCGAGACTCGCACCGAGGCCGCCCAGCAGCAGGCCGAGGAACGTGCCAAGACACTCCAGGAGGAGCGGCAGGCTCGCCAGCAGGACGCCCAGGTGCATCGGCAGGCCTTGGTCGAACAACGCGAGGAATACCGTGAACGCCTGACAGCCGTAGAGAAACAGGCTCAGGAAGCTCGCCAAACGGCTCAGGAGGCGGTTCAGGGACGTACCAAGGCAGAGACCCGCGCCGAGGCCCTGGCAGCTCGCCTGGAGGCGCTGGAAAGCCAAGGTAGGCAACGTGACGAAGATCAGGGCTCACTGCCCCTGTCCTGATCGGGAGCCCCGGCACTGGCCGGGGACTGCCCCCCTCACTGCTAAACAACGGGCGCGAAGCGCCCAACGTTCCCGCAGGGCATTGGGGTGGCGGTCACCGTGGCTGGATTCTTTAGCGGCCAGGCTGCCCGCTGGGCAGCGCAGGCGCGAAGCGCCTCGAAGCTGCCCAACTGCTGCGCCTTTGGCGCACCCTCATCAGGCCCGCGCAGCGGGGGCGGAGGGAGCGAAAGCGACCGGAGGGTAGGCGAGCGCGTAGCGCTCACGCGCATCAGCGCGCCTTTTCTGTTCCTTTTCCCCTTTTCCTTTTAGGGTCTACCAAGACATTGATAGGGAAGGGTTTATCGTCCGAAAAAGGGACAAAAAGGTGGTCTGGAGAGGACAAAAAGGTGGTCTGAAGGGGACAAAAAGGTGGTTGAAAGGGGGACAAAAAGGTGGTTACCTGTGACAACAAAAAAGATGTCACACAAACAAAGGGAAAGGTTATGCAGGACGCTCTAGTCTACAAGGCGAACGCTTTGGTCGAAGCCTCCTACCGTCTCAGCCTATATGAGCAACGCATCATCCTTGCTTGTATCTCCCAGGTGCGTAGAGATGAGCCACTAACAGATCAACAACTCTACATCGTCAGCGCCCGGCAGATTGCTGAGATGACTGGAGTCAGTGTCAAACGCGCCTACCAGCACCTCAAGACAGCCTCTGAGCGACTGTTTGACCGCCGTGTCACCCTTCATGAAGCACCCAACGGCCAAGGCGGGGCCAAGATCAGGCTGACTCGCTGGGTCCAAGAAGTCGTCTATCAAGAGGCTCAAGGGACCGTAGCAGTAAGGTTCAGTCAACCAATGGTGCCCTATCTCTCTCAGCTAACCGAACAGTTCACTCGCTACGCGCTGGAAGACGTAGCCAAGATGACCAGTGCCCATGCCATTCGACTCTACGAGCTACTGGCTCAGTGGCGCAGCTCGGGGGAACGTGAAGTGGAGCTGGAGTGGCTACGCGAAGCTCTCCAGCTTGAAGAGCGGTATGGCAATATCCGCGACCTCAAGCGGCGCGTCATAGAGCCCGCCATTGAGCAGATCAACGAGCATTCACCTATCTGGGTGAAGTGGAGTCAGCGAAAGACCGGGCGACGTGTCAGCCATTTCGTCTTCACGTTCGGAGAGAAGACCGACAAGAAGGCGTCAGGTATCACTGACAAGCGGCGTAAGCCCAAACGTACAGCATCCGCGGACCAGGGCAGCCAAGGCGTACTGTTCGGCATTCCCCGCCATCTCATCGAGCAGCAGGCGCGCCCCGGTGAGAGCTATGAGGATGCAGCACTACGTCTCCTCCAGAAGAAGAAGCGTGATCAGGCAGTGGAGGCTGAACAAGCCTGACCCAACAGCAGCGGGTTCCTCCCCCGCTGCTACCGGTACACCTTGCTACGGTGGCCAATCCGCACGACGAGAACACGGATCTCGTCATCCTCGATGCTGGCGATGAGGCGGTAGTTGCCTACCCGGTAGCGCCACAGCTCGCTGAGCTGGCCCGTCAGCGGCTTGCCCAGCTGCCGGGGGTCCTCCAGCGGCTGGAGGCGACCGCGCAGATAGTCCCGAATGCGCTTGGCGTCGGCATGACCGATCTTCTTGAGCTGCTTGACCGCCTCGTCGGTGAGTTCAATCCGCCAGGCCAAGCTCACGCTCCACGTCGTCCAGGCTGTGGGTCGTCATCTCGCCGCGGCGGACCTGCTCCAGAGTCTTCTCGGCCAGGTAGATATCCTCGAGGTCATCCAGGTGCTCGAGGATCGCCTCGCGGGCGTAATAACTCTTGGTGCGGCCGGTGGCCTTGGCCAGGGCCTCCAGGCGTTCCTCGATCTCAGTGGGCAGGCGTAGGGCGAGCATCGAACTCTCCTCCGGCAGGGTGGGCGCTATACAAGTATATCATTCAGCCAGGGCGGCGCCACGGATCTTTGCGACACCACCTGAGCGTGGATCGACCTCCTTCCTGCTAAACCCAGGCGCGAAGCGCCCTGTTCCCGCACGAGGCTGGGGTTCGGCCCAGCGAGGCTTGGCACTTTAGCGGTCAGGCTGCGCCGTCCAGGGCGCGCAGCCGCGAAGCGGCTCGAGAGCGCCCGTCAGCCGCGCCTTTGGCGCGTCATCGTTCAGGCCCGCGAAGCGGGGGCGGAGCGAGGAACGAGCGGAGGGTAGGCGAGCGCGTAGCGCGTTAAAGATCTTTTAGATCTTAGTTAAAGACGCGCGCGCGTTACGGTTCTGGAAAAAACTTATAAAACAATGATTTAGACTGCATCTCTGCAGGTAAAGGCACGAAGTGGGTGCAGGTAAAAGCACGTGCCTGTCCACAGGCCTGGCGCAGGTAAAAGCACGTGGCTATTCACAGCCTGGTGCAGGTAAAAGCACGTGCCTATTCACAGCCTGTGACTGCAGGTGAAAGCACGTGCCTATTCACGTCCATAGTGCAGGTGAAAGCACGTGCTTTGTAACCGTCCGGTGATTCCACCTTGAGCCAAATCGCCTGCCGACCAAAAGGCTCGAAGCTTACCACCCGGTCGATTCCGGTCAGATCCAGAAACGCCTCGTCGATGGAGTAGACATCCACTCTCGATGCCAGAGCTTCCAGGGTCGTCATCACCCGCCGGCTTATATCGCCATTTGTGTGGAATAGAGAATCAATTGGAACGGGGGCTTTGCTCGCCCCCCCTTGAACTTCTCATACCCAACCTGTTTGGCTATAGCTACTGAGGAGATCGCGGTGGCCCACCAAATCTTCCGGTCATCCTGTTCAATTACACCGCTAGCCGTACCCAGGAGGTGCCGCAGCGCCTCCTGGAGGCAGAAAGGCGTCGAGCGTATAGGTTGCTGGGCATGCGCGGCGCAAGTTCATCAGAAAACTCAATCCAAGGGCAAGATCGGCCGAGCGGAGATGGCACTGACTCTTATCAACAAGCTCTACGGCATCGAGCGCGACATGGAAGAGGCGGGCGATGCCCAGCGATACCAGACGCGCCAGTCGCAAAGCCAGGCTTTCCTGGAGCAACTGAAAGCTAGGCTGGACAAAACCCCTCCCCAGGTCACGTCGTCAAAGTGCCTTGGGCAAGCAATCAATTGCCTTGCGAGCAACTGGTTAAAGCTGATCCGCTACATCGAAAGGGGGACACCTGCCCATCGACAACAACCCTGCCGAGCGGGCGAGCCACCTTCTCATGTACATATGACCAAAGCGTCGCCCGTCTCCTCCCGTTATGTCATGCCTACCCACGACGGAGTATTGACGGTCTCTGTGCGCCAGAGCATAGTTTTCCCGAAGGGCGCTTAGGTACATATCTTCATGTGCTGTCCAGGCGCAGTTGCGTTTAGAGTACGTGTCCAATCAGTTTTAAATGGGTGTGAACATGAGAGCAGAAACTGAATCGCGGATTTTTTCGGTGGATGAATATGTTCGTCCGTCTAACGGCGAACCGATTCGTTCGGTTGTTCTGGAAACCAATGACTCTGTCGTCGTTGTTTGGCACGCCCACCCTGGGCAGGAAATAGCTTCCCATGTACATCCTCACGGCCAAGATACTTGGACGGTTATCTCAGGTGAAGCCGAATATCATCAAGGTAACGGCATAGTCACTCATCTTAAAGCTGGAGATATTGCGATCGCAAAACCTGGGCAGGTACATGGTGCAATGAACTCTGGCCCCGAACCTTTTATATTTGTTTCAGTGGTTGCGCCGGGCAATGCCGGTTTTGCGTTGGCTGAGAAATAGGCGAAAGGCCTGAGAGGAAACTGATGAATACACGATTATTTACGTTCGCTGGTGGAGAAACGGGTGTTTGGCGCGTTGTTCGGATGGATGCCGTGGCGGGAGCCCCTCTCCCTGGAATCCCCCGGCTCGACGTAGCCGCTGGCTCTGTTTCGCCGCAGCCTTTGGGCACCAAATGGCTTCTTCGCGGGATAACGAGTAACGAGCGTTATGTCGTGCGTGAAGAGAAGGATCGTCTCGTGGCGAAGCAGCCAAGTTTGGGTCGAGCAGAGGCCACCTGTGCCGCCCTGATCCCTATCCGGAAAAACCCCTCATGGTGGGGACTGGCTCAAGACGAACGCCGGAAGATTTTTGAGGAGCAGTCCCGTCACATTCACATTGGGCTCCAATATCTCCCTGCTGTGGCCCGTCGTCTCCACCATTGTCGGGACCTGGGCGAGAGCGAACCCTTCGACTTCTTGACGTGGTTCGAATATTCCCCGTCTGATGAGCCGGGCTTTAACAGGCTTTTGGCCGAACTCCGGGCCTCGGTGGAGTGGAAGTATGTCGACAGAGAAATCGACATCCGGCTAGTGCATGAGCCGGCCTAGTATCAGGTTTAACTGCGATCTCCGTGCGGCATACACCTGCGACACCCGCAGCCCAGCAAAGCCCGGAAAATCTAGTGTGTCTAATAACTTAGGAGTAACACGACACGTATGCCTAGCGAGCCACCAGTCGCTTGGGAAATTTTCTACTTATGGCCTCCTCTTTCTCTCATCGATCTCCCAGGGCATATCCTGCCGTCTAGAGTTGGCACCTTGTCCAGCTTTCGAAGAAGGCTCTCCATACACGTCCGGCCTACACCTTGTTAGGTATGGCCGGTTTCCAGTTGTGGGGCAATAGCTCGTCGATGGCGTTGTTCTTCTGTGTCGGCAGGCGAGTCAGCACATCCTTCAGGTAGGCATAGGGATCATGCCGATTCAGCTTCGCTGACTGTATTAGGGTCATGACCGCAGCCGCACGTTGACCACTGCGCAGTGAACCCGCAAACAGCCAATTGCTGCGCCCCAGCGCCCAGGGTCGGATCTGGTTTTCCACCCAGTTGTTGTCGATGGGCACAGCGCCATCGTCCAGGTAGCGCGTCAGCGCTTCCCAACGTTTGAGGCTGTAATCCAGGGCTTTGGCCGTGCCGGAGCCATCCGGCACTTTCTGGCGATGGGCCAGCATCCACTGATGCAGCGCATCGGCAAGGGGTTTGGCTTTGGTTTGCCGGATTTCCCGCCGCATATCCGGTGGCAGATCTTTGGTTTCCCGCTCGATCTCGTAGAGTCCACCGATGTATTCCAAGGCCTTGGCCGCCAATTCGCTCTTGTTGGCCTCGTGCAGGTCATAGAACTTGCGCCGGGCGTGGGCCATACAGCCGATTTCGGTAATGCCGTTGCCGAACCCGGCCTTGTAGCCAGCGTAATCATCACAGACCAGCTTGCCCCGCCAGTCACCCAGGAAGGTTCGGGCGTGTTCGCCTGCACGGCTGGGTGCGAAGTCGTAAATAGCTGCCTTCAGGTCGGCAAACGGTGTGGTGCAGTAGGCCCAGACGTAGGCCTTGTGGGTTTTCTTCTTGCCCGGGGCCAGCATGCTGACCGGGGTTTCATCGGCATGCAGAACACTGTGTTCCAGCAGAGTATTTCTCAACGCATCCACCAGCGGCTGCAACTGCACACCACAGGCACCCACCCATTCGGCCAGGGTGGAGCGCGGGATTTCCAGGCCGGCACGGCCGAACATGCGTTCCTGACGGTACAGCGGCAGATGGTCGGCATACTTGGCCACCAGCACCTGGGCCAGCAGGCCAGCGGTGGGGATGCCTTTGTCGATCACCTGCGGTGGCACCGGTGCCTGGATCAACGTCTCGCAGCTGTCGCAGGCCCATTTGCCCCGGATGTGACGTTCAACGGTGAACTCACCCGGGACATAATCCAGCTTCTCGCTGACGTCTTCGCCAATGCGCTTGAGCTGGCAGCCACACTGGCATTGAGTATTTTCTGGCTCGTGGTGGATCAGGGTGCGGGGCAGTTCCGGTGGCAGCGGTGTGCGTTTGGGTTGCTGCTTTGGCCGAGCGGCTTTCTGCTCCTCGGTCATCGCCTGTTCCAGTTCGACCTCGATGGAGGCCAGGTCGCTGTCGATCAGTTCGTCCAGCAGTTTTCCCTGAACCGCGTCCAGCTGCTCGCTACGCCGGGCGTACTTATGGCGCTTGAGAATGGCCACTTCGTGGGTCAGCTTCTCGATGACCGCATCACGGTGCACCAGAGCCCGCTCTTTGTTATCAACACGATCAAACAGTTCCGTAGCGAGAGCACGGAGCTGACCGGCAGAGAGTTGGTTGATGTCGGGGCGCTGAGTCATGCCCCTTAGTATGCCAAGCCCTTGTACTGCAAGCGATTCGCAGTTCTGGCTATGGCGGTATTGCTCAGCT